>NZ_CP044398.1 GCF_008931805.1 Moritella marina ATCC 15381
TATATAACCCCAATACAAGTACTGTTACATGTAACAGTACTTGTCAAAATGACAACTAGCGGCCACAAAATTGATGTGAGCGCAGGACTAGGGCGAAACCACCAAAGGCTTCGGGTGTGGCGGAAGTCCCTGTACGATGACAACCACAACACCAACAACGAACACAAGACTAAATGCAGCAGCGACAGAGGCTAAGCCCGCCGGACTGGGCGGCAAAGTAAATGTAAACAAGGGGAATGGGCACAGGCTTTGGGTGTGGCAGAGTGCCGGAGTAGCGGAACAATTTGTGCCGATGTCACGGAGCGTGGAGCTTTGCAATGACGGACAACACCAAATACATTAGACGATGCCTCGACCGGAAAATACAAAGCAGTTTTGTTACATTAAGCGGCTCTTTGCTTTATGTTGCGCTTTGTTTTTGGAGGTTGAGGCATGGTCGGGCAACGCGCACAAATATAGTCACTGCTAAGCGGAATGCGCAGTGGCTGAGGCACAATTTGTGGAGTACGTAGGCGCGAGGGGTGCCCATTCCCCTTGTTTTCATCGCCGCCCAGTCCGGCGGGCTTAGCCGAACAACGAGCTCGATTTGAATTCAGGGACTTGGGGAGGTGGTTTCGCCTTATTTTACGGGGCTAAAAATGCGTTCATCTGAGCTTCTTTATCGAACATCTCTTTTAGTTCTAGATTAGATAAAACTTGAGAAATAACACAGTCCAATAATTTTTCACCGATCTCAACAACAAAATCTTCATTTTCAGGTTCAAAAATAAATTCACCGATCTTATTATGAGCAATAGAACACCTTATTCTATATATCCAATATGTAGCTACATTCAAGATAAATAACCTATATTTTTCATTATTATTCTGACATAGATTCTTACTTTTACACTTATTTAGTGATAAATTTCGCTCAACGAGTAATTCATGAAATGAATTCCACTTAGCTTCATCTTTAATAGGATTACTGTCTTTTGAATATACATGAAAAACATCAGTAACAAGCGTTCCAAATTCGTCGGCGCTTTCCATCACCGAAACAATACCATCAACATTCATCACATAATCATCAAGCAATAACTTTAATGATTTAAATTCTTCTCGACTATATTCTTGCATTACACGTCTAAAGCTTTTAATTGACGATTCCATTGTTTTCAGCTTTAAAACACAAATATAGTCATAGAGTAATTCAAGCATATGATATTTTTTTAAAAATCTATCAAATCCATTGTTCGATGATACAGCTCCTCGTAATTTGTTCTCATGCTCTATTGTTGGTAACTTTATACCAGACATTGCAACAATTTCACTAACACATGTCTTGTACAATGGATCTGCGATCGAGTGTGAAAATCCGCCCCATATTCCAGAGCTATTTAATAACGTATTTTTATACTCAGAAGCAAACTGTGAGTGTATTAACGCATAAGACTTATTCAGTACATATGGTTCAAACTCATTCAAACTAGTATTATCAATATCAGAAATATATTCCAAATTAAGCCCAACTAGCTTAATTTTGGTATATTGATTTAGGGGTTTCTTTACTAATTCATCTCCAAAACAAATGAAGCCTATCAACTCACCATCTTCATTCTTAATTTCAACATCGACTTCAGATTTAATCATTGAAGATACTGCGTAAATTTCAAAAATATAATACTCTTCCTCTGCAGCGCCATCCTCTGCAGCGCCATCCTCTGCAGCGCCATCCTCTGCAGCGCCATCCTCTGCAGCGCCATCCTCTGCAGCGCCATCCTCTGCAGCGCCATCCTCTTCATACACCTCTAAATACTCATTAATTTTAACCGTCATATCACCATTAATAACTTCAAAGGATAGAGTTACGTCATGAGAGGAATATTCGAATGTACCCTGAGTTAATGCATTAATATCCATCGATTTAATCCACCGCTTGAACCCAGCAATTCACAAATGGGGTTTCACCTTCATCACGAAAATATTCTTTAAATCCATTTAATATTAACTTTCTTGTTGCAAGACCAATATTAGATTTTCTAGGATTTATCATTGATTTAGTCGATTCATAAACCACTAATCCAAAAGGGTCCTCATAATCACTATCTAACAAGCTGTCTAACTTATCTAAAGCACTATTAACTCGATCCTCTCTGTTAGTATCAACAAGTTGAGCTACCGCACAGAACAAACCAATAAAGACGTTTTCACTACCGAGCCATACTTTTGAGTTCTTATATACCTTAAGTTTATCAAGTCTATTTTGCTGTTCATCTGTCATATCACTCGATGACATTAATTTTAATTCATCATGTTCGCGACTATCATACAAACTTTGATAATGATCCCAAGCTTTATGGTCTATAACTTTTACTTTTCGAAATAAATTTATATATCGATTTATTATTTCTATATGTTCATCTCCAGATGAATCCATAGCGGTTTCTTTAGTTAGTGCCTTTGAAATAACATTATCTTTATCTATTTCAGTGCTCTTTGTAATCAACGCTTGATAAGAAGATGCCAATGTTCCTAAAGAATATTTATAGCTTTGTGTCCTACGAACACCATCTTTCTCTATGTAAATTTCAATATCTTCTACTGATTCAGCTATAGTCTCTTTTAATGACATAAATAGAAGCTCAACTTGATGGCGCATAGACATTGCTTTCTGACCAGCATTAAGAACAATCATTCTATATATTAATTTACCCATGTCAGGTTCTAACCAATATTCAAGTAACACTTCTTGATTAGCATTGAATTCATGACCCGACTCAATCAACTCTTTAATGATATAAGTTCTTTGTAAACCATCTAATATATCAACTATTCCAGACCTAGAAAGTTGCGTTTCTAGCTCGATATCACTATCTAAAAAGGCTAATGTATTACTTACTTCATGGTGTTTAACTGATAATGTAATAGATGGAAGTAGCGCCCCTGCTTTAAGATCATCTTTCAACCTTTGATATGATTTATGGTTTTCTTTTTTTCTTTGAATTGAAAAATTTTCAAAATCATCCCCCACTAAATGTAAATATTCAGATATTGAACATTTACAGTAAATAACATTAGTATCAGTTCGATAATCTTTTGTTTTACCTAATATTGAGAATGTCATTTTGACTCCTTTACTTATAATAAATTTTTAACACACTTACCTAAAGCTAGCCCCAACAACGGCGGTACCGCATTGCCAACTTGAGTATATTGAGGAACTTCAAACTTACGCATTTTACCGCCAGTTGTAACCTTAGATCTAAACACAAAATCATCTGGAAATGATTGAATTCGAGCCATTTCTCGAACAGTTAGAACTCTTAGCTCATTTTCATCATAATGACACGCATCATCAGGGATAGATAATGCAGCAGGTGCAGGAGCATTGGCTACTAATGCTTTTTGCGTTTGCTTTTTAGTCGGGTGATCTTTCAAGTAATTAATAAAATCTTGCTTTGAATTAAAAGCCTTTAATTTATTATTATCATTCAAATACTTGTATTGTTTACAAACAAGCCAGACTTCTTCAGATAACTCTACAGCATCACCTTTAAGGACTGTAAAAACAGCTTTTGTAATAGAACGATCATTGATCATTTGTAAAACTTGATACAGTCTAAAACGGCGCTGTACAACTGGACCATTGTTGCGAAGCTCATGATTAAACAAGTAATCTCTTTCTGTTAAAAAGGAAAACTCACTATTCAATCTAGTAATGAAATCTGATTTATCACTAGGTTTATTCTGCTTTAAATCATCTAAAGCCTCACCAACAGTAACCATTTTTTCACTAACTAAACTAGACAAAAATGAATTATTAAATAGCTCTAAATGTTCTGGTTTTTTTACATCAAAATAATCAAGATGACCGAACTCTAATGAATCACCGCGCTCTTGTACTAAGTGATAAAATGCCAATGAATTTGAAAATAATAATTCATCAGCACTACCAGTATCGAAGTCACTAGAAAGCTGTTCGTAATGATCTAATCTTACAGAAATCATTATAAATCTAGGTCTATTCTGTGCAACTCCAGCGTACCGGGCATTAATATGTAAGCAAAGAGGCACATAGCCAATTGAGGCAAAAACCTTCGCTACTTCATACCAAGCATGAAAGCTATTCCCTTCATCATCTTTGAAAGCACGAAGAATACCAGTTACATTCTCCAACATCGCAATCTTAGGTTTTGTATGCTGAACAAATTTTGCAAACTCCCAAGGTAAGGTGTTTTTATCACAATCTAATTGACGTAAGCCGGCCATGCTAAAACTTTGGCAAGGCGGCCCACCTGAAACTAAATCGAGTCCACGTTCAGAATTGAAAGCTGAACTAAGTTGCTTAACAATTTCAGGATCAGAGTCAAGCAAACGATTAAGTTCAACAATACTGCCGACCACAAGCTTTCCTTTAAGTTTTGATCTATCCGTTGGCAAGTCACTTGTTCCCTCTTTATCAAAAGCTGGAAACATAAACGGATTCTCGCGGAGGCGAGGTTTTAACTCATCAAACTGACTATTCAACCATAAGGTATGTTTAGGTGAGGAATTATTACAAGCCAATTCTTCTAAATTTTCATCAAAAAAATTATATGCAAAAGATTCTGCAGCCATAGGCGAAAGTTCATTCGCCATAGTTAGATCAAAACCACTTTGCTCAAGACCTAAAGATAGCCCGCCACAGCCAGAAAATAATTCAATATGATTCAAAGGAAACCCTACTTATAAACTTAATTTCGCAGATTCTATTTAAATTTGAATCAAAAGTCCAGGTATAATTTCAATAATTCCTATATTGACAGAATAACATAACATAGGTTATTGTTATTAAAGGCTTATAAGAGCAGCCTTCCATAATTAGAAAAGACCCCTTCAGGTCCTCTTGTAGATACTTCAGCTATTGAAGTAATTTGCAGTGAGCGATCGTTATAAAAAATCCCTAACTGACAAACATCTACATAAAAACCGAGCAGAGTTATGCTGATTTTTTGCATGTAATATGCAAAATTATTCATATACCTCTGTCTGGCGGCTTGGGACTAAGCCATCTGCGTAGCAATAAAGCACCTTGTTTGCATTTCCCACCAACTGAAACCATTACGGTAAATTCACTCCACCAAATAAGGCACAACTATGTGTAAAAAAACATCAGTTATTCCCCCGGAAAAAAGACTAAAAGATAGAGCTAAATTATTAAAAAAACAGCTTGGTATTAAACAATCTGAAGCTCTTAATATTGTTGTTAAAGAGTTTGGCTACCCCAGCTGGAATCAATACAAAGAAGCTCTAAATCAACAATCTACTTTAGGCATTCCAACTCCCCCTCCGTCCTTAGAATTTGTGGAAACAGGTGATATACCAATGAGCGATAATGATTACGATATTTACGACCAAGAACGTGAAAATGAATTAGATAAATCAATCAAGCTACTTGTTGAAAATAATAAAAAAACACTAACAAATTTAGGCATTGAATTTTCAATATTCGAGCCAACATTAACAGGCTTAAGAAAATCAATTCTTGATGCAACCCATACTGTTAGATCTCATTTTGAGATTGAAGATTTTCATTATTACTGGGAACAAGGGCAGGGTCGTGATCACAAGATCATAAAAGATGGTTTTTTACTAACTAAAACGGCATCAATTCCAACAAGAGTAAGCTTATATCGACCTGAAACAAAAAAGGGCGACCCTAGAATGTGGTTCAAGAAACTATCTGAACTCGCTGCGGCAGGCGATCAAGTTGCGATTATAATTGAAAACAATCAAGTCTACTTAATTAACTTGAGTACCAATAACCTAGAAGACTCCCTTCCACAGGAAGAATGCCCAATAGGCATATTTCTATCAACATATGTAGCTAAACATACCTCTATTGCTAATGAGCTACTCGACAAACTCAAAGAGATCGCTAAAAAACCATTCAAAGCACAGCGGAAGGGTGATACAGCAATAGGGTATACGATTGAAAAACTATTAGGAATTGAAGCAAATTCAAGTAAACAACCAGATTATAAAGGTATTGAATTAAAATCTGGCAGAGGAGCAAAAACAAGAACAACAATGTTTGCCCAAGTTGCTGATTGGGATAATAGTCCTTGTAAACGTAGTGCGGACATACTCAATAGATATGGTTATGAACGTGGTGATGATTTCAAACTATATTGCACAATATCAACCCAAAGAGAGAATCCTCAAGGATTAAGCTTTATTTACAATAGCGATAAAGATGAACTACAAGAGTGGTATAAAAAACATGAATTAGTTGCAGTCTGGTCTGGGGAATTACTTCGTAAGAGACTTAAAGAAAAACATGCCGAAACATTCTGGATTGAAGCGAAAAGCGAACTTATTGACGGTATAGAAGTGTTTAAATTAGTTAACGTAACTCATACAAAATCACCAATTCTTAGTCAGTTTTTACCATTGCTAGAATCAGGTGTTGTGACCATGGATCACTTAATTAAACGGAATGGAAAAACAAATAAAGTAAGTGAGAAGGGACCACTATTCAAAATAGATAAACGTAATCTAGATTTGCTATTCCCAAAACCAGTTACATATCAATTGCAGGGCTAATCTCATGAGAAATATTTATAGAAATTCATATATTAAGACACTTACAGCCGCAGAAATAAACAGTAACGTGTCACACCAACATGAACTACATGGCGTATTACCATTAACGTATATATTAGGTAAAGATGATTTAAGGAAAATCCCAGTTAACTTTATAATGCCCTCTATAAATTTAACGGTTAGTGGAACTATCACTTGGTACGATAGTAGAAGAAATCAATCACATAGATCACCAGAGTATCGTTTTTACTATACAGATAACGAAGTCATGCGATTGGCAAATACCGGTGACAATATTCAAATAGCGGTGACGCAAAATGGTGACCTTGACGTAATCGTACATACAAACGTACAACACCAATATAATACTTGGACAGAAGAATAAACCTTATCCACAATATCAGTGGATAAGCCAGGTATAACAATACACTTGCCTCACCCAGTCTAAATGTAGTACATTTGTACTACATTTTTCATTAAGGGGTATAAAGTGAAAACAATTGCAGTGATCAACCAGAAAGGCGGCGTAGGTAAAACAACGACAGTAATCAATCTGTCAGCCCAGCTAGCCAAGGAAAATAAACGTGTTCTTGTTATCGATTTAGACCCACAAGCAAACCTAACATCTGTTATGGCCGGTGGTGAGCAAGAATTTGAATCATCAATAACAGACGTATTTGAATCCGCTAAAAACAACCCTATCAAAAACGCAATCATGCCTGCAGTGTCAAAAAAAGGCGTGATAGAAAATCTCTATATTTGCCCTACTGATATTCGCCTAAGCCGAGTGATAGAGCAAAGCTTAACTAAAATACACAGAGAACGAATTCTATTAAAGCAGCTTGAATCTGTTCAGACTGATTACGATATTGTTTTACTCGATTGTCCACCGAACCTAAGCTTAACGTCTGTAAATGCCATGATGGCTGCAGATCTATTTTTAATCCCTGTAGACGGCGGCAATTTTTCATTAAGCGGTCTTGCCGATCTATTGGATGCATTAGAAGAAGTCAAAGAAACTGAAAATGTAAATTATGCTGTTTTCAGAAATGAGTATGCTAAAGCAAATAAACTCATTAATAACTTCTTACAAGAAGAGTTAGATAACCTCGAAGGCCAAGTATTAAAAACGACAATTCGTCGTACCGAAGTAATTGGTCAAGCAAGCGTAACCGGCGAAACCATTTTAAATTATCAGCCTGGTTCAACCGTGGTAACAGATTACAAGAATCTTGCAAAAGAAGTGCTAGAACGTCTTTAACTTATAAAAGTGTATTTATTAATATGAGCAAATTACAAGGTACTTCATCTCTTAGCCGCAGAAGACAAAAAAAGAAAGATCAGCAAGAATTAGAACAGCCAAAAGATAAAATCACAACCGTAGCAACAAAACGGAATGTGACAACCGGAGCTAAGCCGGTATCGATTAGGTTAAGTGAAAACAACCAAGCGGATCTAAATTTATGGCTTCAAGACTTAGAATTAGAAATGGGTAAAAAGGTAACCGCAGCCAAGCTTATCCGCGGGGTGATTCACATGCGTGATGATATAGATAAAGAGGCTTTAATTAACGCAATTAATGCGGCTAACTAGCCCTTTAAATGTAGTACATTTGTACTACATTTAATTTCATTACCCTAAGAACGAAATCTGTTCCTGTTCTATTAACTAACTAATTAAACAGTGATTTGAGAGTATCGTGTTTATCTATTAGCGCCAACATACTCCCATCTAAGCATTTTTTTATAGACTCTATCGCAAGGCAAGATAAAAATTCAAACTCTTGAACCTGCCCTTGGGCCATGCTCTCACACTCAATAACGTCAGAGTTTGCATTTAACCAAAGAAAAAAGTTCGCTACATCATCAACATCCCAATTTAGATTATTGATCCTAGCTTTAATCTCGTCCTCTCCAAACTTAAAAAAGCACCACCCCGGAAATTCATAAGTATTATTACGGCACTCAATAATTTCGGTCTCACCACTTGCATCATTATAAATAACCAAGTCATTGTTTCGTAATTCTGTTTTTAATTCCGGTATCTTGTTTAACATTAGGAGTAAATTATCACACTGGGTTTTACTAAATGATGGATATGAAAATCCATTCCACTCTTCGTTAGTATTATCAGCTACAACCCCATCACCTAACTCTAAGCTATACACAGATTTAGGAAATTGGAACTGTAATGCATCTAAAGATAATCCTAATTTAGAGCGGCTATAGATGAGGCTAGCACTTTCCTTTTGTTCATATTGCATAATTATATCAATATTCATATTCTCAACCGTAATGTTATTTGATGAAAGCGTCGATTACAGAAAAAACCCAAAGCGAACACTATATAATTCTAATATTTTAACATGCTAAATATCAGTATTTAGACAAGATGATACTGTGTAAGATCAGAATCTAATACTAACTGTTATTTATAAATAGTAAATATAACAACCCAGTCATTACAAACAGCAAGAATAAAAATAAATGTAGTACAAATGTACTACATTTCAACAATTCTATTGAAACATTGGCGAGGCTGAACGCAGCAACATAAAAGACCAATAAGTAGCGTAAAGGTGAGGTGTTTTTTTGCCGAGGCTTTCGAGAGCTACGTTTGGGATTGTTGTTGCTTGAAGTGATGCCGATGCTCACAGCGGGGTTTGCTGTGACGGCTTGTGCTAAACAGCGAGTGCGCGGGTAACCATTCTATTAAACATAAAATACATTGTACGGCGAAGCGGACAGTTGGGAATTATCAGAGGCTTTTTTCTGATAATGAGCAATTGCGTATAGTGCATTTTATGTTTGGTACGACTACTACACACACCCAGTTGCTTATGTAGTACTTGGATTGATGATTAGCGAACCATCATATTATTCTCGATCTTACATAAAATACGTTATGCGCAAATAGATCGAGTTAATTTTATGTAAGTAAGTAATTTTAAAAGGAAGCCAATTATAAATTACTGGAAATTAGTTTATTCTTTAAGATTACCATCAATACGAATCGTTGCGCCAGAGGAAATGTATTCAAGTAATGCTTTACATTTACGGCTACGATATGGGTTGTTAACTTTCCTTGATCCCATGGTCAGGCATTGAACTAACCCAACAGACTTATACCCTTCAAATGGAATGAGAACATAGCCATCTACATTAGATTTACTTTCATATTCTTTGTCATGGGCACTTATTGAAACCATATTTCGATCATGTCTATGGTCGCGAACTTCAACGATAATATCATTTTCTGTCATATTTATTCTCTGTAAAAAATAGGGCGCCGCTAGGTATCTTCACGCCGTGAACCATTTTTATGGCCGAGTTACACATAATGTTTTTTAATGTAACTACAGCGGATAATATGATCCCGGATCGGTCCATTAAACATAAAAGTGATAACGTGCAGCATTTTTGTTAAAAAATATATTTTTGGAGTGTCTGTCTATCCCTATATGAATGGGTCATGCTAATGCACAATCCAATAGTTATTATTTAGTTGGAAGTAATTTATTAACAAATGCTTGAATAGTAGTATCCATTATAACTCCCATTATTATGAATACTGAAGCTAGTACATAGCTTATAACTTGTTTTGGATAGCCCAATGAAAGGTCAGGGAATACCAAAGGAGTTACAAATATAGCTACAGTTAAGCACAGGAATACACGTAATGGCTTACTATCTATAAAGTTACGGGTAATCAAATGTGCAACAAAATACAGGGGTAACATGCCTGCTAACCAGTTAGTATAAAGTCCACTAGCTCCTATATTAACCATGATTATTGAAACTAAGAATACAGTTGTGATAAATCGAAATAACCCGTGGTTTAATACTGTTTTCATGTGATTGACCTTAACCATTTAAATAAACAGGACATGCTTAAAGCACCCTTGAAGTGGGTGTACATTAGATCACACAATGATTAGTAGAACAGTAACCTAGCGGACATTAACGTGCAGTTTGATCAAACATAGATCACCTATAATAAACTATTATATTCATTTTATTGGTGGGGAGTTTAGAAGTATTTTAATGAGAGGTATTTAGTTTTATCAATGGCTAAGCACAGCCGAAAGATCGGAAAAATTGGCTAAAAACCAAAATCCGTTCGATCGAAATACGATTAAAAGCACCTAAAAGACACAATTTTTAGCGTCTAAAAATACATATCCACCAAAGATGATTTTGCACTATTTTAGTGAATACTAAGTTCAGCTAAAATCAAAGCCAAAGGCCTATTAGTGGCGGTGTTAAAGCCACAACATCATATCTACAGCGCTAAATGTAGTACAAATGTACTACATAAACTCACCCGCAACGCCCATCAACAAGCAAGTTAGCATTCCCTTGCACGCGCTTAATCCGCTTACTGCGCTCACATTCCCAAGCCGACACCGGATACATTTTATCCCAGGCATTCATTAACTGCCGTTGTTGTTTACTCATGCTATAACGAGAATAAGTCTGGTCCATATACATGTAAGTTCGGGCAATACGGCCGCGTGAATTAACAGGTGGTTCAGCTTTACGATTATCGATCTTCATATCACAACTGCCGAACTCTGATTTAACTGCAGGTAACATGGTGAAATTGTAATTACTGCGCATGGCATTAACGGCACCAATGGCCGGAAACAGATTGTGCATATCAGCCTGCATATAACGATATTCAGTATTCATTTTTTCAGCACACTTACGGCCCTTAAATGACTTACCTTTACTGTTTACACATTTCTCATTACCACTACGCCATTCGCTAAATGTACGGCCGAAGTTCTCCGCCGGCACTACATGTTCCCATTCGATCCGGTTGGCTCGTTTTTTATGTTTTTCAGTTTTAAAACCTGTTGGTGCAGCGACATTTTTCTTACTATCAAAAGTTGCAGCACAATAAATGGTTTCTCGATGATCTTGATAAACAGATCGCTCTAGGTTTTTCTTCGCTTTACTGAATGATTGGTTAGTTTCATTACCGGCCGCGATGCTACTCCCGCTAAAACTCAGTAATACGATGGTAAAAATGGGATTCATTAATTTCATAAAACCTGCTTTAAAATGGCGTAAATACGCCGCTATTTTTATGTAAATACACGCTGCTACGTAAAATCTGCTGAAGTAAGACCAACAAAAAATAGTTTAAAGCGCACTGCGCGCGAGTAACATTAACAACATACAAGAATCCAACTATAACTGCGGTTCTAATATTTTATCTTTCAATTTATACCGTTTTACATAGTCATGAACCGTTGTCACCGGTTGATCAATTAACTTCGCTATCGAGCGAACAGAAAGATCCTTTCGCAAATATTTCTCAATATCTGGACGTAACCGATCTAGCTTTAACTTTTCAGCTGGGCCTCTTGGTCGCCCTAATGTTTGACCAGCAGCTTTACGCGCGGCGAGTGCTTCAGTTGTTCGCATTGAGATAAAATCACGTTCAATTTCTGCAGCAAGTCCTAACATAGTGGCCATAATTTTAGCCTGCAGAGAACCATCTAAAACAATATTCTGCTTGGTAATGTGTACCGATATCCCGCGAGAAATACAGATTTCTAATATCTCAAGTACCTGCAGTGCTGAACGGGCCATTCGTGAAATTTCGGCGAATATGATCACATCACCTTTCACTAAGGTATCAACTAATTCACCTAACTTACGATCTTTCCATTTCTTCTTACCCGATACCGTATCTTCGACAAAATTAAGCCCAGTTAGATTGTGGCGATTGGCATATTCTAAAATACCATGTCGCTGATTATCAACATCCTGACTATCTGTTGAAATACGTAGATATGCATAATTCATTAATGATTCCCTTTAATAATGATCGTTATAATAGAACAAGCATAGATCAGTAAATAAAATATTAATTATTACCTAGTAATAATTAAATAAACCGCTACAATAAGTATTACTAGGTAATAAATATATCAGGGTTGGAATTCACCATGGGACGAAAAAAGGTAGGTCTAATCAATATCGATAATTTCGATGCTTTCATTGATTACATTAAAGCCAGAACAAAAAAGCTAACTGATGATCGGGTTTCTGAATTGGTTGAACTGATTAATGCAGATAGAAAAAAATGCCATCATTTAACATTCGAATTCGAGACTCAATATGGCGTATTTACACACGAACCGGATACGCTAACATCTGAGCATATAAAGTTAATTACTGAAATTAACGAAACCGCTTTTCATGATTCAAATAATTCAATTGATAGTATCAGTGGATTGAAAACTGCATTTAAAAATGCGCAATCTCAAGCCCGTTATAAGAAAAAAAATAAACTAACAGATAACGAGCGTTTCATTTTAGAGTTTAACCAGGATGAATATCTTTATCTAAAAATGATGAAAGAACTCTGCAAAGAAAATGATATAAAGCTAGAAGATGAACTTCATGAACTTTATCGTAATATCAATACACGCTGCAGTTAATCATCAACCACTTCAACTGTCTGATGTTGGGCGCCGTAATACGTGCCTTCATCTATTTTATAACGTAATTGTTCATCACAATGCGGACATTCAAATGCAAGATTAGGTTCGATACATTCATCTTCAACCCAATCCCAACCGATATGTTCTTCACATGTTGGACACTTCATTGTTGACCCCCTTAATAAGTATTACTAGGTAATAGTTAAGATGTGCGTATTTATGCAAATTTAAAAAAAATTTGACGCGCGCCTAGATATTCATTCAATACGCATAAAAGAGATCATAAATGCATAAATAAAAAATACCAACACAAAAAGCAGCCCCCTAGCGGGGCTATTAACTGATAAGGCTTGCTTAGATCGATCAGGATCTCGCACCTTTCAACCAAAGCGATACTGTTGATGCACTAATATTAAGATCTTCCGCTATCGCGCGATGGTTGTAATGCTGTGACTTCATAGCTAACACCTTAGATAACAAACCATCTTTCTTAACAGAGCCACTACGCTTCGATTTAGCGCCACCTTTAGCGCCGGACAAGGCTTTATTACTTCCCAGTTTTCCACCAATAGCACCTCGCACAGCTTGTATAGCTCTAAAATTATCCATGCTATGAACAAACAGCGCCCACATTTTAAAGGTGTAACGCGCAATAGAACGAGCAATATTTTTAACTTCATTGTGTTGCATTGGCTTGGAAAACTGCTTATTCAATGATTCACAGCAAGCTAATATATCAGCTTTCCATGATTGAAATTGTGGCTTAGATACAGCCTTACGCACCATTTTATAGGCTTGCTTACGGGCAACATCGAATACAGTATTATTACGACCAAGGCCGGATACATCATCATTGGCCGCTACGTTGCTTGCGTCTTTTTCGCGAAGATCAACATAGTCGGCTAATTCATGAAGTGTGTATTCAGTATCGTAATATTCATTATGCCAACGATCGTGCAGCGGGTTCTTGGCAAGGCAATCACCAAAGCTAGCATCACCACCCAAACGATAATTATATGCAGCATCAATCGCAGCGAGGAATCTCATAGGAGCAACACGGCTGTTATACGAGGTACTAACAGCATCACGTAACTTCCAAGCACACTGCAAATGACCGTTAACGCGGTTAATAGAAATATACGTAGGCTGCGGTAACCGGCTATCTAATAAGGTCGAATAAGCATCTTGTTCATCAATATCGACAATAAGGTAGCGTTTTAAATTGGGATTATTTACCTGAATATACGGTTTATCCTGGGCGTAATACTTGCTACGAATAATCGCATAAGTCTTTGAATCAGAACAGTATGGTTTGTTTGGTAGTGCGTTATAGACATCAGATGTTACTTTTACACTGACATCGTTATAACTAAGACCGAGACTATTAAGCAAGCATAGCAGTGCTTATTTGGCGTCTGGATGGTTGATAAATTGTAATTAAACACATATAATTATCCTGAGATTTATGAAATGCCCTGTATTAAAAGTCGGCTCGCCAAAGTAGACCTTTTTTTACAGGGTTTTTTTCTATCTAAATTTTGTTAGGTTCCAACTTCTTACGCCAGTCACCAATCCAACTATCTTACAACAAAACGAATATATTTGTTAATCATTTATGATCCTCATACATGAAGGATCGAGTTGATCGTCTAATCTTGCCGTAAATAACTTCATTGGCGTAAAGCTAAGTATCTTCGTCATTCATAAAACCATTTCAACAAGAAGAAATATAACAGCACTTCTGCAAAATATTCTCATTTCAAACTACAAACACACTTATCATTTATATGTAGATCATATATTTAATTCTTAAATCCGATGCAACTCCATAAACAATAATACGTTCGACTTAAATGGTCGTTTTTTTCGACTATTTTATGACCTGATGAATAATCTCAAACTACAATTTTTTTATCCCCCTTAGCGAACTGGTTTTTTTGCAAAAAAAATCGGAAAAAGTGTCACGGGTTCCGAACATGAGATTTCTGAAAATTAAGCGCGTGTCGGCTCTCCGAGCCGACGGTTCCGAGATGAAAACGCCGTCGATAATCGATACGCCACGGCGTTTCGCCAAAAGCCACGAGCGCAAAGAAACCTGCATCAAGCGCACTAAGTGCCAGCTTATTACTGGCGCGCACGATTCGGGAAAAACCCGCTGGTTAGAGCGGCTTTATGATGATTGGGAACCTATTTGGAGTGCCAAAATCAAAAGCCAACCGGTCTACATTTCGGCTCTGGATCCAGTCTCCGACTGGGTCGATGCTGCGCATGTGGCCAAGTGGTTTGAAGTGCAAGAGCGAGAATCTGCGGAACAAGGTGGGGGCGAGCCCCGGAATTGGCGCAAGCTGAGCCAAAAGCAGCGGATCAGCGAAACTGCGCGGTATTTACATGAAACAGGTACCCTGTTGTTTTTAGACGATGCTCACAAGCTCACAGGTCGCAAGCTCCAGTTTGTTCGTCAAATCATGATGTCTACTCGGATCTGGCTCATGACCGCTAATGCTGAAAACCGGCTTTCGCCGAGTTTGCGCACTCTCGTAGAGCGGGCAAGCCCGCAGCGAACCGAGTTAGACAGTGATGCAAGTTACGATGCTACGCGGATCATGCTGTGGTTAATGATCGCCGGATTCACGGTATCCGGCGTGTGGGAAGCTGCGCTAATACTGGGCGGTTTACAAATGCTTGGCGCTGGCCGTAACGCTGCTAAACCGGATTAACGAAATGAAAAAGAGAATAAAAAGCATATTGCGTATCACCACTGCTAGCGCATTACTGACGTTATTAACGTTTGCAGCCATACCGACACCAGCAGGTCCAAGTTATTTAACCGGCTACATAGAATTGTTTGAAACACACAGGGAAACGAATGCAGAAATGGAATTTATGCACGCTAATTATTGCGACACAGCTAGCAAGCATTTCGCTTGCCAAAGCGATTGAGCTACCTTGGCAACAAACGGAAGAAAAGCCAACGGTGCTGCCATTTGAAGTACCGCGGTTACACGGACAAAGTGAATCATTCAAAAATCCTGTTAATCCGTTGGGCAGCGCCCCACTTATCGATACTGACAGCATCTATTACGCAGCGCTAAACTGCTATCCTGAACAATCGACATTTAAGATTTCGGTTAATTTGGTCGCCGGCTACAAAGCCAATACCGATCAGTTTGAAGAAGATGATTGGCCGGACATAACCGATCACTATATTGGCATTGTGGCCAAGATGCCGCTTTACGACACCACAGATCGAAGTCGTTCCCGAGATCGGGAATATAACCGGCGCGTAAAAACAGCTTCGCATGTGGCGGGGTTCGCCCAGGCATTAGCAAACCGCAATTATGCCTATCGTGAAGTTGGGATCTATCTGGCCATGGAAGCGCGCGCGCAAGCGCGGGTTTCCCAAGGTATTGTTGGGGTCGATGAACAGATAAAATATTTAGAAAAAACCGCTGGCGCACAGCGTAATATAATCAAAACGACTGCAGAGGCTACCGAACACCGGCTAGCGCTTGTTGCTATGTGCGACAGTGAAAAATCAGATCGATTTAACGATTACTTGGTTAACGTGGCCAACCTACCAAAAACTGTGCAAACACAATGAAATGGATAAACCATATTCTGATCGCAGGTTCCATAGCTGCGGTTATATCGCCCTCACTTGTTGCGCCTGCGATAGCAGGTGCAACTGCGCCGGATTGGATGGAAAGTCTGCTTAAAGCGATTGGCAGGCCCGTTAAACACCGAACAACTACGCACGTATTCACACACTGGCTAATAGCTGGGATCGCAACATCATTTCTGTGGGATTTTCACGGCATTTTTGCCGCATTCTGCTGGGGCGGGTTTTCTCATATCCTAACCGACGGCATGACCGTAAGCGGCGTACCGTTCTCGCCCTATTCGGATCGGCGCTTCCATTTATTCGGCGGACGCTTCAGAACCGGCGAACCGGTTGAATACGCCATATCAGCAGTAATAGTTATGATTTCAATCACACTCAATGCGATGATCGGAGATAGCTTCGCGCCGTACTTTTACGATTGGTCCGGGCTCTATGCCGAGGGCATGATTGACGCGAGCGAATGGAAAGCGAATCGGTTTAGGTTGATGTAAGAGCCAAACATAGATAAATACCGTCATTTATGGCCATCTCACCTGAAACTGAAGATCACCAAACAAGTGCAAAATTAACTTTTCAATTTAAGCGGTAATCATCAGTTTTTAAGCGGTGTTTTAAGGCTTAAAAGTGACATTTTGATCCAATATCCTTTTGACGCTGCGCATTATCACCTTTATGTTCAATAGGCCGTACAGGGACGATTTTATCTCAAAGTTAGGGATCAATTATAAGTTATTAATAATTGCTCTAGATAGTAAACCAGTTTACTATCTAGTTTTTATTGGAATAATGTAGCATATGATTATCGAAGAAAGCATTAAAGTAAACTCAACTCCAGAACACATATTTTCACTTTATAAAGATGTATCAAACTGGAAGGAATGGGACAAAGAAGTCAAAGCATCTAGTTTAATAGGTGCGTTTAAAAATGGAAGTTTTGGTAGCGTAACCCCATCTAAGGGCCCTAAATCGAAAATATATCTATCGGAAGTAGAAGAAAATAAAACTTTTACAGCGGAGAGTAAATTACCATTTTGTGTAATGTACTTTGAACATAACTTAACGGCAGTAGACAATGCCGTGTTGGTCACGCACCGAGTTAAGTTTAAAGGCCCCCTTAGATTTATTTTTGGCTATTTAATTGGCAAACCGATTAAGGTAGGGCTCCCTGTGACACTTAAAGGTCTGAAATATTCAGCGGAAAAATAAACCATGTTCAAAGTTGATAATCCCACTCACAGTATCGGGCTTCAGTTTTGGAATTTATACACCAAATGGAATGCTGAAATTACAATCAGCCTGAAGCCTTTAGGAATAACTCACACGCAATTTGTTATTCTAGCAGCCATTCTTTGGAGAGAAAAAACACACAATATTTCTTCTCAGTCAGAAATTTCAGCCTTAACAAGCATTGATAAAATGACTTTATCTAAGGCATTGATAAAATTAGTTGAAAAGAAGTTCATAGTGAAAAATAAAGCAGAAAATGATTCACGTATCTTTATTTTAACTTTAACTGAAATAGGCGCGGGCCTAACTAAACAAGCTATTTCTATTGTTGAAGACATAGATGAAAAAATTTTCGGATCATTAGGGGCTGAAAAGAAAGCGATATTTTTATCTTTAATCTTGGAACTAAAGAGTTTTAGCTCATAAATAGGGTCGATTATAAAGTAATACGGAGGCTAAAAAATTAAGTAGCCTCACTGCGCATAACGCATGTTATGTAAGATCAGATCGTGTAAATGGTTCGCTACGTGAAATCTAGCGAACTAACTCCCACCAAGAATAATTCTAGGCACGTAGCTAACGGCCATCAAACATCCCAATGAGATTTCCCGTTGTGACAACAGATAATTATTACCTAGTAATAATTATTACCATTACTTAAACCCGATCATCGTTATGCGCGTTATCACCTTTATGTTCAATAGGCCGCTCAGGGATGATTTTACCCCTAGATCTAAAAGCCTCTAATTAGGAGGCTGATTTATTAAGTTCTAATCTCAAAAACATGCAAGGTTTTGATTTTAAATAGAGCTCCTATATAATGAACATCATATTTTATCGAACACAGTTGGCTGAGAGTTTGGTTGTGCCATTCCAACTCAGGCATCTTGTGAGGAGTGCAATTATTGGAAATTTTTCGGACACTCGGTTGTGCTGAGTTTGAAGTAAAGTTTACTTTAATTGGTACTACACTCCGCTGGTGATGTTAGTACCATTGCCAAATCCATATCTAAGGGCGGCAATCCTTTATGTGGCGTCACGGGCCTGTGACGTTAAGCTCAGGTGTTTATTCTTCCTGAGCCGGCTCGGGGTTTATTATGGAGAGCAGTTATGTTCACCTTTAAAACTTCGGAACTTGAGGTTACTTTGGATATAGCAGGCATCATAAAAGCGTCAGCTTATTTGTTACTGTTATTACTGTAATCTTTGGCCGGGTGGCTTCGGCCACCCGCAACCTAAACATATCAACGAGAATTTTATTCACACATAGGATCATGCCGTGAGATATTACCTACTCCCAATTTTATTACTACTCCCTTTATATGCTCAGGCAGAAATACCATCTTTAGACTCTATGGCCTTCGCTGCTAAACATCAGATTAACTCTAACGCTTTTAAAAATGCGAAATACGTTCAAGGGAACACTTTTCCTCTAGGTAAGCACAAAACAGCTTACGAGCTATTTTACTCTGGTAAATACAAAGGCCGTTCTGCCGTTATGCAGATTAACTGTAAAGCAGTAAATAAAACTGGCGACATCGAATATTGCAAGCCTGTTGATATTAAATAATCTTACGCACGTTATGTAAGATTTGAGCAAGATTATAGTAATAATTCTAATTAGGTAATGTAGTTTATATGGATCCAATTTTATCAGGATTACTGGGCGTTCTTGTTGGTGCTATTCTTGGGCACAGATTATCTCTAGGTAGAGACAGAAGAAAAGAATTTAACCAAGCAACTGAATTATTGAGAAAAAATTCAATTATACAATTAGATTCAATGGAGGATGATTACATAGGAACTAAGCGGGTTACTGAAGATGAAATTCAAACTCTAAGATCGATTATTGGTGATAAAAGGTCTAAAAAAATAGCATATGCTTTCAAGCTTTATACTCAATCTCACAAAAACTATTCTCAATCTCAACCCCCTTCAAATCCGATAAATCCACAACCGATTAATATAAGTAAAATACCAGAATGTAAACTGGCATTAAAAAAATTAATCAAATCACTCGAACCTCTATAAAGATAATAGAGAATTTAAAAAGTGTAGTGGTATAGCTAGGCCAATACTACTGCGCATAACGCATTTTATGTAAGAGCGAGAACAAGATGATGGTTCGCTACGTGAAATCTAGCGAACTAACTCCCACCAAAAATAATTCCAGGCACGTAGCTTACGGCCATCAAGCATCAAGCATCAAAACAATAAAACATAGGTTTAACCCTATGCTTTTAAATCTCCATTTTGATGGATCATAATCCAATTTTAATTCATACGCGTTATCACTTTTATGTTCAATAAGCCGCATGTTGACGATTAAACCCTAAGAAAAACGTTCCTTACACGAGTAAGTAAATCACCGTGGGGATATGTAAACCTTGGATTGAAAAATAAAGGTCTCATAGAAAAATCTAATGCCTTACATTCGTTAGTATCCGAAGTTAGGCATTTTTTAAAAAACTGAATTATTTAGACTCATTTACCTTACTTCAGTAAAAGAACGGCTAATCCGAGCCCCTTGGTACATAGACTTAGCTAGCTGCGTTGCTTTATATTGGTTATCAGCCTGCACCACTACATCTTGTGAAACTCCGCTAGGGAACTGAATCCTACCTTTAAACGTTCTCATAACGACTCCTTGTATAACTGAGTAAATCACCGTGGGAATATCTGAACCCTAGGTGGAAATTAATTAATAATCGCAAGAACTAACGCCTTACATAACCGAGTAAATCACCGTGGGGATATGTAAACCTTAGTGGAAATTAAATTTATAATCACAAGGACTAATGCCTTACAACAATAAGTATCCGAGATTAGGTTTTTTTAAAAAAATAACCCAAATTATGTTATGCGCATTATCACCTTTATGTTCAATAGGCTGCACATTGACGATTTTATCTCGATAGATTCCAACCTATCGAATAACATTCGCATTTATAAGGTGAATACTAAAACCACAAATATTCATTACAAAAAATTATCATTTATATAAAAAACAATAATTTTATCTAATTAAAAACAATCCCTATACTTGCCTCATTGAAACAAGCAACACATTAATTATTTAACTTCTTGGAGCACATTATGAAAATGAATCACGTAGGTATCATGGTTGGCGATATGGATAAAGCGGTTGAGTTTTACACTAAAGCGCTGGGTCTAAAAACTGTAATGGGTAACACGAAAGTTGAAGAAGAGCGTGAAACTGCAATCGGGAAAATGTGTATTGCTGTTTTTGGTGAAGGCTTTAAAGGCTTTAACATCGCACATTTAGTAACAAGTGACGGCATTGGTGTTGAAATGTTTGAAATGAAAGAACGCCAAGAACGTCACGAAGTTGATTTCTCACGCATCGGTATTTTCCACTTCTGTCTTCAAACAGATGACTTCGACGGTGTTATTGCGCGTACTGAAGAATATGGCGGTAAAGTGCGCATGGACATCCATCGCTACCACCCAGAAGACGATAGCAAGCAAGCACAAATGGTGTATCTAGAAGACCCGTTTGGCAATTTATTTGAGCTTTATTCACACACTTATGAAGAAACTTACGCTTCTGATTACGAGTAGAATACCGCTTAACTGCAGTGCTTCTATAAATTAAGCCTCCTCGTTGGAGGCTTTCTTGATCTTAAAAGAAAATCGTAATTGTTCGCTACGTGAAATCTAGCGAACTAACTCCCACCAATAATTATTCCAGGCGCGTAGCTAACGGCCATCAAACATCCCAATGAGATATTCTATTGCGACAACAGATAAGTATTACCTAGTAATATTTAAAACACGTTCATCGTTATGCGTGTTATCACCTTTATGTTCAATAGGCCGCACAGGGACGATTTAAGCCCTAGTTCTAAAACACGTTTAATAAATATGATTTTTTTCCACAGAAACTAGGTATATACTAGCAATTAATTTAATTGCGAACGCTAACCAAAGGAATTTCAATGAGCAAATTATATAATTTAGGTTACGCACTAGGTAGCATGATAAACAAAGAAAAACCTGCCGAACCAGTACAAGAACAATCAGTTAAACGTACAGCGCAATCATTCACAACAACCAGACGTGTTCAAGTTAAAGCGCATACACGTAATTACCCACAGTCTAAATAATACTGAACCATATTTACTAAACGCCGTTATCTAGCAATCACCTCAGACCTGGGGATTTTTACCTGTTGTCACAACAGATAAATCGATGCGCACTATCACCTTTATTTTCAATACGCCGCATATTGACGATTTCATCTAAAATAAAAATAAACCTGTAGAAACGCTATCTAACATCGATAGAATATATAAATTGGCTAAATAAGATGGTAATAAGATGGACATAATATTTGTAGACGCTGAAAATATAGGCTTAAAAGAATTAGAAAAACTTGAAACGTCTATAATAGACAAGGTATTTGTATTTTCAAAATCAAACTGCATTAAACTCGTTTGCGAGAAAAAACTATATTTATTCTTATCTGATTATCCTTGCGGCTCAAATCAAGCAGATTTTTACATAATAGCTTATCTATCGAGAGTTCTAAGTTCACTTAATCACACAGAGCTAACATCTATTAACTTCAAACTAATAACTAACGATGAAAGTTTAATTTCTGCTTTTGGATTCCAATGTTCACAACTCGGTGGCATTAGTAAAATAATAAAAACGAATGAAAAAATAAAAACAGATGTTAATACTGTTGTACAACTGACACCTGTTCTCGCACCTAAATCAGTAGAAGAAAAAATAATATTTCATCTAAAATCACCAGAGACTCTGAACCCTGAATTTAGAAAAAAGCTAGGTATATCACAGCAAGATTTTTCACGAGCAACTGGTGAATTAATTAGACAAAACAAAATCAAGCGTTCTAAGGGAAGCAAAAAAAAATGGGTTACGCGATAGAAGGATAAGTAAAGTGTTAAGCTACGTGAGATTCAGCGAACTATCTCCCACCAATAATGATTCCAGGCACGTAACTAACGGCCATCAAACATCCTAATAATATTTCCTGTTATGAAAGCAGTATGCAGGGAAATAAACGTTTGAAAAAATACCTGACGATAATTGCAATGCAATTACCGTCAGTAGCCGTTATGAGTAAATCACTACAGACTATTTCATTATTTGGAGATCTTTTGTTAATACATCCGAAGCGCTGTTATACCAAGGAAAGTCATTTGAACTTGATACTCTGATATTTTCTAGAGTCGGAATTAATCCAAAATCACCATTAATATAGCCCGCTGCGATAGCTGGATTCCAGTGAGTACCCGCACTTAAATATTCGATATAGTTATTAATTGACAAAGCATTAACTAAGCGCGATTTATTCATTTTACCAATGAATTGTGCACCATATCCACGGTCAATTTCATCAGCCAAAATATGACTACTTTCAATAGTAACATCTGAAGTAACGCTTTTTTCTAGTGTCCCGATGATCCCGCCAACCGAAACATTACCGCCTAGGTCATAGCTGATGCTTATTTTGTTCTCATCTACGCTTGCTAAGCTTAACGAGGATTCTTTTAACACACCAACAAGGCCACCGACATGCTTGGCTTTATCTGTCGTATCAATTTGAGAGTTATAGCTGCGAATTCCCTCTAACTGACTTTGATCACTTACATAGCCAACAAGCAAGCCTAATCCGTTACTAACAGACTCAGTAATACTGATCGAACTTGCATTGATTTCTATATCGGTGATTAACGAGTCATATGCCACGTTACCGGCAAGCAGACCGACAGCGGTATTCCCCTTATTGCCTGTTATAACCATTGAATCAAGCCCCAAACGGATAACACTACCACCGATGATTCTTGAAAATAATCCCATGTAATTGTCATCATATTGAACTTCTAGGCCAATAACCCTGTAACCATGACCATCAAGTTTACCTTTGAAGTCGATCGCTTTATTTTGTACGTATCCATTACAGTCTACATCCTGAGTAAGCATGTAAGTTTCTGTTGCTCGGTTTGGGATATCAAGTAGCTGTTCGCAAGTATCAATATTCTGAGCCGCAAATGTAACAGGTGCATATAAAGCAATTAACGGGATTAATGAGATCAACATTACTAGTAATTTATTTTTCATGAATTTATCCTTGTTTTGGTTTTGGTTTTGGTTTTGGTTTTACCCTTAATCTGGGTTTCACCATTATGACGATTGAAAAAGAGAGGCAAGTGATCGACACATTAATCAAAGTTATTCTGATCGCTGCTGTAGTTCAGAGTTATCCTGAACGATGATGTAGTTCAGAGTGATACTGAACGATGATGTAGTTCAGAGTGATACTGAACGATGATGTAGTTCAGGGTTATGCTGATCGTTGCTGTAGTTCAGAGTTATTCTGATCGCTGCTGTAATTCAGAGTTATACTGATCGCTGCTGTAGTTCAGAGTTATGCTGATCGCTGCTGTAATTCAGAGTTATCCTGATCGCTGCTGTAGTTCAGAGTTATGCTGATCGCTGCTGTAATTCAGAGTTATCCTGATCGGTACTGTAGTTCAGAGTTATCCTGATCGGTGCTGTAATTCAGATATTTCAGTTCTAGAAAATAGAAACATAAATTTACGAAATCATATTATGTGACATTAGATGCTAGCCACTAAAAACGTCTCGAGTTAACTCCCGCCAATAAGTCGCCCAGGGATAATTTTCCCTCGAGATCTAAAAATCCTCCCGTTAGGAGGCCAGATTCAATGAACCACGACACAATCAAGCCAAGCGCAGAACCAATCCAGCGGCCGGCTTCGGGTATGGCGGGTGCCGAAGTTTACGTAATGGGCAAGCCACATGCTCTGTGGTTTTTCACAGTGCATTTGGCGTAGTCTATGAAGCGAAACTTGGGCTCGGGAGGCCGCTGGTATCCCTGCAACGCAGGGATGATCTGGCGGCAACCACACCAAAACCCATCAACAACAATGAAGCCCATCGCGGAACCAACCCAGCGGCCGGCATCGGGCGTGGCGAGTGCTGAAGTTTGCGTAATGGGCAAGCCACATGCTCTGTGGATTTTTACAGTGCATTTGGCGTAGTCTATGAAGCGAAACTTGGGCACGGGAGGCCGCTGGTATCCCTGCAACGCAGGGATGATCTGGCGGCAACTACACCAAAACCCATCAACAACAATGAAGCCCATCGCGGAACCAACCCAGCGGCCGGCATCGGGCGTGGCGAGTGCCGAAGTTTGCGTAATGGGCAAGCCACATGCTCTGTGGTTTTTCACAGTGCATTTGGCGCTGTCTATGAAGCGAGACTTGGGCACGGGAGGCCGCTGGTATTCCTGCGTAACAGGGATGACCTGTCAGCAACCGTAGTCATGAAGACAACCAACAAACATCTGTCACATGTAACAAAAACCCATAAAAAGTAGCCAGAAAAGGATAGTTAATCTAATTTTACATACGTAACCAAGGTTACGTTATGTAAAACCCACTAATTCCGAGGATAAAAATGCAATATATCGCCTATTTTCGCGTATCAACAAAGAAGCAAGGTAAGTCAGGAAATGGCCTAGATGCACAAAAGCGCGACATACAATTATACCTAGATAACTACGCGCCAAAGGATCACGAAATCATTCACACATGCCAGGACATACAATCAGGCAAGAATGATGAACGGCCAGAACTAGTTAACGCGATAGCGTTGGCCAAACAACACAAAGCGACATTATTAGTGTCAAAATTGGACCGCCTATCTCGTCGAGTTTCTTTTATAGCAAAGATAATGGAAGACAAACAGCTATCACTAACCGTGGCATCGATGCCACACGCCGACAAATTCCAACTACACATCTACGCGGCCTTAGCCGAACAAGAACGTGACTTCATTTCAATACGCACCAAAGCCGGTTTAAAATCAATTAAAGAGCGTAACGCCGCTCTGATCGCCAAAGGCGTATCAACTGACGAACTGGACCGTGATGGTAAAACCTTAATACGAAAAATTGGCGGCCATCATCCCGAATCATTAACGGAAATGAACAAGGTTCGCCGACAAAACGCAGACCAATTTGCACAACGCATAGAAGTTGTTATTACCCCACTCATTGGCCACCCGCTGCAGCACATAGCCGATGCACTCAATGATGCAGGAGTGAAAACAACCCGCGGTTTATCATTCAAACCAACCACAGTTAAACGGATCATTGACCGAATAGAACGAAA